>NZ_SSHN01000027.1:0-1322 GCF_004804295.1 Vibrio sp. H11
AAGTCCTGGCCTGTGACAGAGACATTGCCGTCTGCATCGACGCTAATATCGCTGGCGTTAACCGTCAGCGTCGTGTCGCCGTCCGTAATGGTGATGCCGGTCACCGTCGCATCCGCTTCCACTTTACCGGTCAACGTCACGTTGCTTGCTTCGCTGCTACTCAGCAGCTCATCGCCGCCATCAACAAAGTTAATGCGGTTGCTGCCGTCATTATTTTCCGGAGCGCTTTGGTCCAGTTCGGTGGTGTCGGTCACGGCGCCCGGGTTACCGGCCGCGTCGGTCACAGTCATGGTCACGGTCAGCTCGCCGTCGTTCAGGCCGGACAAATCCTGACCACTGACAGAGACATTACCGTCTGCGTCGACCGTGATGTCATTACTGTTGACCGTCAATGTGGTCGTCCCGTCGGTGATGGTCATGCCAGTCACGGTCGCATCCGCTTCCACTTTACCAGTCAGCGTCACACTGCTCGCTTCGCTGCGGCTCAGCAGTTCATCGCCGCCATCAACAAAGTTAATGCTGTTGCTGCCATCGTTGTTGGTGGGCGCGCTTTGGTCCAGCTTAGTGGTGTCGGTCACGGCGCCCGGGTTACCCGCGGCGTCGGTCACATTCATGGTCACAGTCAGTTCGCCGTCGTTCAGGTCGGACAGATCCTGGCCTGTGACAGAGACATTACCGTCTGCGTCGACGGTGATGTCATTACTGTTGACCGTCAATGTGGTCGTCCCGTCGGTGATGGTGATGCCAGTGACGGTCGCGTCCGCTTCCACTTTACCAGTCAGCGTCACGCTGCTCGCTTCGCTGCGGCTCAGCAGTTCATCGCCGCCATCAACAAAGTTAATGCTGTTGCTGCCATCGTTGTTGGTGGGCGCACTTTGATCCAGTTGGGTGGTGTCGGTCACGATGCCCGGGTTGCCCGCGGCGTCGGTCACAGTCATGGTCACGGTCAGCTCGCCGTCATGCAGGCCAGACAAGTTTTGGCCTGCGACAGAGACATTGCCGTCTGCATCGACGGTGATGTCATCGCTGTTGACCGTTAATGTGATCGTCCCGTCGGTGATGGTGATACCGGTCACCGTCGCATCCGCTTCCACTTTACCGGTCAGGGTCACACTGATGGCTTCGCTGCGGCTCAGCAGTTCGTCGCCACCATCATTAAACGCAATGCTATTGCTCCCATCGTTGTTGGTGGGCGCGCTTTGGTCCAGCTTAGTGGTGTCGGTCACCGCGCCCGAGTTACCGGCCGCGTCAGTCACATTCATGGTCACGATCAGCTCGCCGTCGTTCAGGCCGGACAAGTTCTGACCAATGACAGACACATT
>NZ_SSHN01000028.1:0-1277 GCF_004804295.1 Vibrio sp. H11
CTCAGCAGTTCATCACCGCCATCGTTGAACGCAATGCTGTTGCTGCCATCGTTGTTGGTGGGCGCACTTTGATCCAGCTCGGTGGTGTCGGTCACTGCGCCCGGGTTGCCCGCCGCGTCAGTCACATTCATGGTCACGGTCAGCTCACCGTCATTCAGGCCGGATAGAACCTGGCCAATGACCGAGACATTGCCGTCTGCGTCGACCGTGATATCTGCCGCCGCCACAGTCAGCGTGGTATCGCTGTCGGTGATGGTGATGCCGGTCACGGTGGCATCGGCTTCCACTTTACCGGTCAGGGTCACACTGATCGCTTCGCTGCGGCTCAGCAGTTCATCACCGCCATCGTTGAACGCAATGCTGTTGCTGCCATCGTTGTTGGTGGGCGCACTTTGATCCAGCTCGGTGGTGTCGGTCACTGCGCCCGGGTTACCCGCCGCGTCGGTCACAGTCATGGTCACGGTCAGCTCGCCGTCATTCAGGCCAGACAAGTTTTGGCCTGCGACAGAGACATTGCCGTCTGCATCGACACTAATATCGCTGGCGTTAACCGTCAGCGTCGTGTCGCCATCCGTAATGGTGATGCCAGTGACCGTCGCATCCGCTTCCACTTTACCGGTCAACGTCACGCTGCTTGCTTCGCTGCGGCTCAGCAGTTCATCGCCGCCATCGTTGAACGCGATGCTGTTGTCACCATCATTATTTTCCGGTGCACTTTGATCCAGTTCGGTGGTATCGGTCACGGCGCCCGGGTTGCCGGCGGCGTCGGTCACATTCATGGTCACGGTCAGCTCGCCGTCGTTCAGGCCGGATAAGTCCTGGCCAATGACAGAGACATTGCCTTCTGCGTCGACAGAGATGTCATCGCTGTCGACCGTTAATGTGGTCGTCCCGTCGGTGGTGGTGATCGCCGTTACCGTCGCATCCGCTTCCACTTTCCCTGTCAGCGTCACGCTGGTCGCTTCGCTGCGGCTCAGCAGCTCATCGCCGCCATCAACAAACGCAATGCTATTGCTGCCATCGTTATTGGTGGGCGCGCTTTGATCCAGCTTAGTGGTGTCGGTCACCGCGCCCGGGTTGCCGGCCGCGTCAGTCACATTCATGGTCACGGTCAGCTCACCGTCATTCAGGCCGGACAAGTCCTGGCCTGCGACAGAGACATTGCCGTCTGCGTCGACCGTGATGTCATTATTGTTGACCGTCAATGTGGTCGCCCCGTCGGTGATGGTCATGCCAGTGACCGTCGCATCCGCTTCCACTTTACCGGTCAACGTCAC